>NZ_JBHURV010000003.1:345356-356904 GCF_042673865.1 Streptomyces sp. NPDC056987 | reverse complement strand
GGTTGATAGGCCAGATGTGGAAGACCGGTAACGGTTGGAGCTGACTGGTACTAATAGGCCGAGGGCTTGTCCTCAGTTGCTCGCGTCCACTGTGTGGTTCCCGGGTTGCGAACAGTCGCACCGGTTGAACCAGTTGTACTCAATTGAAGAGTGTGCTTGTTCGCTAAGTGCCGATATCCCATATGTATGTGTGGGATGGCCCGATAGGGTTTCGGTGGTCATAGCGTGAGGGAAACGCCCGGTTACATTCCGAACCCGGAAGCTAAGCCTCACAGCGCCGATGGTACTGCAGGGGGGACCCTGTGGGAGAGTAGGACGCCGCCGAACAATCTTTCAAGGACCCGTGGTCCAGCGTTCACGCTGGGCTACGGGTCCTTTTTGTTTTGCCCTCTATTACCCGAAGCCACCGTCCCAGGCGCCCGTCGGTACCCCGACTGCGCGAGAATGGCTGCGGTACCCGAAGACAGGAGCCCAACCGATGTCCCCCAATTCCTCCGACGACCGTCCTGAGCGCGACCCGCGCCGCAGTGACAGCGGCGACCGGGGCGGCTTCCGAGGCGGCCGTGACGATCGCGATCGTGGACCGCGTCGCGACGACCAGCGCGGTGGCGGGTTCCGTGGCGCGCGGGACGGCCGGCCCAGCGGGCCCCGTCGCGACGACGACCGGGGCGGCCGTCCCGGCTCGGGTTCCCGTTTCGGCTCCGGTTCCGGTTCTGGTTCCGGTGGTGGCGGTGGCTACGGTCGCCGTGACGACCGGGGCGGTCGGCCGGGCGGCGGTGACAACCGTGGTGGTGGCGGTTACGGCCGTCGTGACGATCGTCGTGATGACCGGTCCAGTGCTCCGCGTCGTGATGACCGGTCCGGTGGTTTCCGGCGTGATGACCGGCGTGATGACCGGCCGAGTGGTCCCCGTCGCGACGACCGGCCCGCCTTCCAGCGGGACGACCGGGGCGGCCGGCCCAGCGGCCCGCGCCGTGATGACCGTCCTGCCTTCCAGCGTGACGACCGGCGTGACGACCGGCCTTCCGGCCCCCGTCGTGACGACGACCGTGGCGATCGCGGTGGTTTCCGCCGTGATGACCGGCGTGATGACCGTTCGAGCGGTCCGCGTCGTGATGACCGGTCCGGTGGTTTCCGGCGTGACGACCGGCGTGATGACCGGCCGAGTGGTCCCCGGCGTGACAACGACCGTGGCGACCGCGGTGGTTTCCGCCGCGACGATCGCCGTGATGACCGTTCGAGCGGTCCGCGTCGTGATGATCGGCGTGATGACCGGTCCAGTGCTCCGCGTCGTGATGACCGGTCCGGTGGTTTCCGGCGTGACGACCGGCCGAGTGGTCCGCGTCGCGACGACCGGCGTGATGACCGGTCCGGTGGCTTCCGGCGCGACGATCGGCCCGGCTTCCGGCGTGACGACCGGGGCGGCCGGCCCGCCGGCCCGCGCCGTGACGACCGGGGTGCCGACAGCCGTGGCGGCGGGGGCGGTTACGGGCGCCGTGACGACCGGCGCGACGACCGTGGCGGATACCGCGGCCGGGACGACAACCGCGGTGGCGGCTACGAGCGGCGTGACGACCGGGACCGTGACCGCGAGCCCATCAAGCGGCTGCCGATCCCGGACGACGTGACCGGCGACGAGATCGACAAGAGCGTGCGGCAGGAGCTGATGAGCCTGCCCAAGACGCTCGCGGAGGACGTCGCCCGTAACCTCGTCATGGTCGCCCAGCTCATCGACGAGGACCCCGAGCGGGCGTACGCCTACTCGCGGATCGCCCTGCGGCTCGCCTCCCGTGTCGCCGCCGTGCGCGAGGCCGCCGGCTTCGCCGCGTACGCGACGCAGAAGTACTCCGAGGCGCTGGCCGAGTTCCGGGCGGCGCGGCGGATGACCGGCAGCGTGGAGCTGTGGCCCGTCATGGCCGACTGCGAGCGCGGTCTCGGCCGGCCGGAGCGGGCGATGGCCATGGCCGGCGAGCCCGAGGTGCAGAAGCTCGACAAGGCGGGGCAGGTCGAGATGCGGCTCGTCGCGGCCGGCGCGCGCAGGGACATGGGGCAGATCGACGCCGCCATCGTCACCCTGCAGAGCCCCGAGTTGGCGTCCAGCTCCGTCCAGCCGTGGACCGCGCGGCTCCGCTACGCGTACGCCGACGCGCTGCTGTCGGCCGGGCGTGAGGACGAGGCGCGCGAGTGGTTCGGCAGGACCATCGAGGCGGACAAGGACGGCGCGACCGACGCGTCGGACCGGCTCGCCGAGCTGGACGGGGTCGAGTTCGTCGACGCCATGGACGAGGAGGAGGCGGAGGGGGACAACGACGCCCCGGTCCGCACCGACGCCGGCGCCGCCGCCCCGCCCGTGGGTGACGCGGACGCGGACGCGCTCGTCGACGAGGACATCGTCGTCGACGACGATGACAAGCGCTGACCGATGACAGAGGTGGGCGGTATCCCGGCAGGGGTGCCGCCCACCGTCAGTCGAAGGTGACGCTCCGCATGACCAGGCCCGTGGCCGGCTTCGGGCCGAACGACGTCGACTTGCGCGGCATCGTGACGCCTTGGCGCGCCAGTTCCCGTACGACGTCCTCGCGCACCGGGTGCATCAGGACCGCCGTGCCGCCGGTGCGCTCGGCCTGGACGACGGCCGCCTCGGTGTCGTGGAGGTAGGAGATGTGTTCCGGGTCGTCCGGGATCCGCCAGACATGGTCCAGCAGTGCGGCGTGCAGGACCGTGGCGTCCAGCCGCCGCCAGGCCGCCGGGCGGTCGGTCCGTACCGTACGGGCCAGCAGTTCCTCGTCCGGGCGGTCCACGAGGTGGAAGCGGCCGTCCCCGGCGAGCAGGAACGCGTTGCCCGTGGCCGCCGCGTCCCCCAGCGCGCCCAGTGCCTCGGGGAGCGGTCCGCCGACCGTACGGACCCGGAACGCGCCCGCGAGCGCGTCGAGCGCCCGGCCCACCGGCAGTCCGCGCAGCAGACGGTGGATGGAGCGGACCTGGAGGGGGTAGCGGGCCGTGTCGATCAGCAGGACCAGGCCGTACCCCCAGGGCCCCGCCGCCCCTGCCGGTCCCTCCGGTCCGGCCGCCGCCGCGTGTTCGTCGCGCAGCCGCAGATAGGTCGCCCAGCGGTGGTGGCCGTCGGCGATCAGGGCCTGGTGGCGGGAGAGGTCGTCGGAGACGTGCGCCAGATCCGTGGGGTCCGTGACCGCCCAGAGGCGGTGGGCGAAGCCGTCCTCCGTGGTGGTGGTGAGGAGCGGGGCCCGGCCGAGGGCGCGCTCGACGACACCCGCCGTACCGCCCTGAGGCGTGGCCGGTACCGCGGACGGTGCGCCTTCGGTGTCGCCGCGGTACGTGAGCAGCAGCGGCTCCAGGTTCGCCGCCGTCGTCCGCAGCAGCGCCGCGCGGTCCTCCACGACGTCGGCCATCACGTCCTCGTGCGGCAGCACGATGCCGGCGGCGGGGGAGGAGAGCGCCAGGGCGCCGATGACGCCCCGCTGGAGCACCTCGCCCCTGCGCTGCTCGTACACGTAGAGCGCGGGCTCGGGGTCCCGCGCGAGGACGCCGTCCGCCAGCCACCGCTCCAGCGTCGCCGCCGCCTGGTGGTGCCGGTTCGCGGGGGTGGCGGCCTGCGGCAGGATGAGCCGGACGATGTTGTGCGGGTCCGCGGACTCCAGGTGGTGCAGTCCGTCGGGCCTGACGACGACGTCGTACGGTGGCGAGGTCACCGCGGACAGGCTGCCCACACGTTCCGGGACGTACCGGAGCCCACGGAACGGAATCAGTCGCAGACCCTTGTCCGCAGGACCTGTTGTGTTCATCCGAGCATCGTATGTGCATCGTATGGACGGGGTGGGCATGAGCGATGATCGGGTGAGAAGTCCCGGACGAGGAGCGTAAACAGGATGAGCGAGCAGAGCAGGACCAGGCCGAGCGGGAGTGCGACCGCGCTGAGCGAGGCGTACGACACGGCTCTGCTCGATCTCGACGGGGTGGTGTACGCCGGCGGGGAGGCCATCGAGCACGCCGTCGAGTCGCTGTGTACGGCCCGGGACGGGGGGATGCGGCTCGCGTACGTCACCAACAACGCCCTGCGCCCGCCGGACGCCGTCGCGGCCCATCTCACGGAGCTGGGCGTGCCCGCGGAGCCCGCCGATGTGATCACCTCGGCGCAGGCGGTCTCCCGGCTGATCGCCGAGCAGCTGCCCGCGGGGTCGAAGGTGCTGGTCATCGGGGGTGACGGGCTGCGGATCGCGCTGCGCGAGCGGGGGCTGGAGCCGGTCGAGTCGGCCGAGGACGACCCGGCCGCGGTCGTACAGGGGTACGGCGGCCCCGATCTGGCGTGGGGGCGGTTCGCCGAGGCGTGCTACGCGATCAACCGGGGCGTGCCGTGGTACGCGTCCAACACCGACCTGACGATCCCCAGCGCGCGCGGGATCATGCCGGGCAACGGCGCGGCGGTGGAGGTCGTACGGATCGCCACGGGCGCCGAGCCGCAGGTCGCCGGGAAGCCGCTGCCCCCGATGCACCGGGAGACGATCCTGCGGACCGGGGCGAGGAAGGCGCTGGTCGTCGGGGACCGGCTGGACACCGACATCGAGGGGGCGTTCAACGGCGGGGTCGACTCGCTGCTCGTCCTGACCGGGGTGACGGACGGGGCGCGGCTGCTGGCCGCCGAACCCAAGTACCGGCCGACGTACGTGGACGCCGATCTGCGCGGGCTGCTCACCGGCCAGCCCGAGGTGGCGGCGGTGGACGGCGGCTTCGGCTGCGGCGGCTGGACGGCCTCGGCCGGTACGGGGGTGCTGGTCCTGGACGGGGACGGTACGGCGCTGGACGGGCTGCGGGCGCTGTGCGCGGCGGCCTGGACGGATGCCGGTGACGGCGCGTGCGCGCTGGACGCGGGGAAGGCGCTGGCCCGGCTCGGGCTCTAGGCGGGACTGCGGGGTGACGGACGGGACTTCGGCGGTGACTCGGGGGTGACTCGTCCGGGGCGGGTTTCCATCGGGCTCCGGGCCGGGCTCCTGGCGGGGCTTTTCGCGGGGTGCGGGGGTCGGGCGCCGGGCCCGTCGCCGGTGGGCCCGGAGGGCGGTGTCACGCTTCCTCGGCGGCCTGGAGCAGGCGGTCCTCGGAGGCGCCTCGGCGCCAGTAGCCGCTGAATTTCACCGCGCGCCGGTCGAAGCCGCGGTCCCCGACGAGGTGGCGGCGTACCGCCTTCACCGTCGCCGCCTCCCCGGCGACCCAGGCGTACGGGGTGCCGGCCGGGAGCGCGGCGGCGCGGATCGCTTCCGGCGCGGCGGGCGAGGCGTTCCGCACGAGCCAGGTGATGTCGGCGTCCGCCCTGGTGGGCAGTTCCTGACGCTCCGCCGGGTCGTGGACCTCGATCCAGACCCGGGCCGGGGTGCCCGGCGCCAGCGTTTCGAGGATGCCGGCGACGGCGGGGAGCGCGGACTCGTCGGCGGTCAGCAGGATCCAGTCGGTGTCCTCCGGCGGCCGGAAGTCGTATCCGCCGTTCTCCTCGTCGACCGGCGCCAGGACGCAGACGCGGTCGCCGGGCGCGGCGGTCCCGGCCCAGCGCGAGGCGGGCCCCGACGCGTCGCCGGACTCCCCGTGCAGGGCGAAGTCGATGACCAACTCGTCCGGTTCGCGGCGCAGTTCGCGGATCGTGTACGTACGCATGATGCCGCGCACCGCCGGGTCGAGCGCGCGCCACTCCGCGTACCAGTCGGCCGCCCCTGCCTCCGGCATGACCGGCTCGGGCTGGCCGGGGTGGGGCAGGAAGAGTTTGACGCGCTGGTCCCGGCCGGCGGAGGCCATCCGCGCCAGGGCGGGGCCGCCGAGGACGATCCGCGCCATGGCGGGGGTGATCCGCTCCGTGCGGAGCACCTCCACGGTGAAGAACTGGAAGGGCGGAGGGGGCGGGGGAGGGGAGAGGGACGGGGGTGGAGCGGTGGTGGTGGACGGCGAAACGTCGGTCATACGGGGAGCCTCTTCGACTTCTCGATGGCGGCGGCGAGTTGGTGCGGGAGCAGGGCGTACCCCGCGGGGCGGAGCTTTGCTCCGTCGGGCCGCGGGCCCCATCGAAGCAAGATGCGAGGGTAGGCTAACCTAACCTCGCGTGGGTCGACAGTCCCCCGGAACGGCGCGCGCAGGCTCGCCCCTCACCCGCAGCGGCCATCGGCATCGGTAATGAACCCCGCGGACACCAGGAGTACGACCATGCAGCGCCTCACCGCGGAATCGGTGACCCTCGGCTACGACCAGCGGGTCATCGCCCGCGATCTCTCCGTGGAGATTCCCGACCACTCCTTCACGGTGATCGTCGGCCCGAACGCCTGCGGCAAGTCGACCCTGCTCCGTGCGCTCTCACGGATGCTCAAGCCGGCCGAGGGGCGCGTCCTGCTCGACGGCTCGGTCATCCACGCGATGCCCGCCAAGAAGGTCGCCAAGATCCTCGGGCTGCTCCCTCAGTCGTCGATCGCGCCCGACGGCATCACCGTCGCCGACCTGGTGGCGCGCGGCCGCTACCCGCACCAGGGGCTGCTGCGCCAGTGGTCGCCGGAGGACGAGCGGATCGTCGGCGAGTCGATGGAGGCCACCGGCGTCGGTGAACTGGCCGACCGCTATGTCGACGAACTCTCCGGCGGCCAGCGCCAGCGCGTCTGGATCGCCATGGCCCTCGCGCAGCAGACGCCGCTGCTCCTGCTGGACGAGCCGACCACCTTCCTCGACATCCAGCACCAGATCGACGTGCTCGACCTCTGTGCCGAGCTGCACGAGAGCCAGGGCCGTACGCTCGTCGCCGTCCTGCACGACCTCAACCACGCCGCCCGGTACGCCACGCACCTCATCGCGATGCGCGACGGGCGGATCGTGGCGGAGGGCGCCCCGGCGGAGGTCGTGACGGCCGAGCGGGTGGAGGAGGTCTTCGGGCTGCGCTGCCAGGTCATCGACGACCCGGAGACGGGTACGCCGCTGGTGGTGCCCGCGGGGCGACGGGCACGGCGCAAGCCGTCGAGGGGGCAGGAGTGCGCGGCCGGGGCGGCGGTGGACGCGGACCGGCAGGCCGCCGAGCTGCTAGAGAAGTGACTTCAGGCGCAGCAGATCCCGGAAGCCGGCCTCCAGCCTGACCCGGCCCGCGCCCCACGCGCGGGCGAAGTTCAGTTCGCCGTCGACCAGTGCCACCAGATCGTCGCCCGTCATGGCCAGCCTGATCTGGGCCCGGTCGGGCGGCGGTCCCGCGACCGTGTCGGCCACCGCGATCCGGCCGTCCACCAGCCGCCCGGTGAATGTGATGTCCAGATCGGTGATGTGGCAGCTCAGAGAGCGGTCGAAGCCGGCCGCCCGGCCTGCCTCGCCGTCGGTCCGCGCCAGATTGTCCGAGAGCTTGTCGAGTGCGCCGCGGCACTCCTCCTTCGTCGCCATCGGCACCGACGGTACCGCAGCCCTTCGCGGTAGCGTCTTGGGTATGAGCGACGTGACCGCGGACCCGGCCCCCGACCCGGCGGGCTCGACGGACCCGCCGGAGTCCGTGAGCCCGACGGAGTCCGCCGGCCCGCCGGAGCCCCGTCCCCTCGGGGTGGCCCGCACCCCGACGGGCGATGCCGGGGTGGACCGTACGCTGGACCGGCTCGCCGACGCCGACCACCTCCCCGCCGACGGCCACATCGAGGTGTACGAGGATGTGCACGGGGGACTGCGCGACGTGCTGACCGCGCTCGACGCACCTCCCGGACCCCCCTCACCTCCGGGGTCCCCGGGCCCGCCCCGGTGACCTCTCGCGTACGACCACAGGAGCTGAACCGAACGTGGCTGGACTGGCACGCCGCCGTCTCGATGCCGAGCTGGTACGCCGTAACCTCGCGCGGTCGCGCGAGCACGCGAGCCAGCTCATCGCCGCGGGCCGGGTGACCGTCGGCGGCACCACCGCGACCAAACCCGCCACACAGGTGGAGACCAGCGCCGCCGTCGTCGTCAAGGCGGACGACGCCGACCCCGACTACGTCTCGCGCGGCGGCCACAAGCTCGCGGGCGCGCTCGCCGCCTTCGTACCGCTCGGCCTGGAGGTACGGGGCCGGCGCGCCCTCGACGCGGGCGCCTCCACCGGCGGTTTCACCGATGTGCTGCTGCGCGCGGGGGCCGCCCGGGTCGTCGCGGTGGACGTCGGATACGGACAACTCGCCTGGTCGCTGCGGAGCGATGAACGCGTCACCGTCAAGGACCGTACGAACGTACGTGAGTTGACGCTTGATGCGATCGAAGGGGAGCCCGTGGATCTGATCGTGGGGGATCTGTCGTTCATTCCGCTGGGGGTGGTGCTGCCGGCCCTGGTGGGCTGCGCCGCCCCCGACGCCGATCTCGTGATGATGGTCAAGCCGCAGTTCGAGGTGGGCAAGGAGCGCCTCGGCAGCGGCGGTGTGGTCCGCAGTCCCGAACTGCGTGCCGAGGCCGTACGGAACGTGGCCCGGCGGGCGGGTGAACTCGGCCTCGGCGTACGGGGCGTCACCGCCAGCCCGCTGCCCGGACCCTCCGGAAATGTCGAGTACTTCCTGTGGCTCCGCGCCGGGGCGCCCGAGCTGGACCCGGCGGATGTCGACCGCGCAGTGGCGGAGGGACCCCGGTGACGACGAACGCAGCAGAAGGACGCGGGGCAGCCGAAGCGCGAGTGGCGGCCGAAGGACGAGTGGCGGCCGGAGAACGGCTGTGGGACGGGGAGAACGCGTTGGACGAGGAGCGCGCGGCGAACGCCGACCGGACCGTCTTCCTGCTGGCCCACACCGGCCGTCCGGCGGCCATCCGCAGCGCCGAACTGGTCGTGAACGGGCTGGTGCGCAGCGGGATCGGGGTCCGGGTGCTGGACAGCGAGGCGGTCGATCTGCCGCTGCCCGACTCCGTCCAGACGGCGCCCGAGGCCATCCCCGACGCGCTGGAGGGGTGCGAGCTGCTGATCGTGCTCGGCGGGGACGGCACCCTGCTGCGCGGCGCCGCGTTCGCGCGCGCCTCCGGTGTGCCGATGCTCGGCGTCAACCTGGGCCGGGTCGGCTTCCTCGCCGAGGCGGAACGGGACGATCTGGACAAGGTCGTCGACCGGGTCGTCACTCGTGCGTATGAGGTCGAGGAGCGGATGACGATCGATGTCGTCGTCCACAGCAACGGCGATGTCGTCCACCAGGACTGGGCGCTCAACGAGGCGGCCGTCCAGAAGATCTCGCCCGAGCGGATGCTCGAAGTCGTCCTGGAGATCGACGGCCGGCCGGTCACCGGATTCGGCTGCGACGGCATCGTCTGCGCCACCCCGACCGGTTCGACCGCGTACGCCTTCTCGGCGGGCGGTCCGGTGGTCTGGCCGGAGGTCGAGGCGCTGCTGATGGTGCCGATCAGCGCCCACGCGCTCTTCGCGAAACCGCTGGTGACGTCGCCGACGACGGTGCTCGCGGTGGAGGTGCAGCAGGACACCCCGAACGGGGTGCTGTGGTGCGACGGACGCCGGACGATCGAACTGCCCCCGGGGGCGCGGGTGGAGGTGCGGCGCGGCTCCGTCCCGGTGCGGCTGGCACGGCTGCACCACGCCTCGTTCACCGACCGGCTGGTGGCCAAGTTCGCCCTGCCGGTCTCCGGGTGGCGCGGGGCACCGCACTGACAGCGGCCGTGTGCGGTTCCGGGTGGTTCGGCCCCGTACGGGATGAATCGCGGACCACCCGGACACCGGTCCTCCCGTGAACTCGGGGGTGGGGTGCGTCGCGCACCCGGTGCCGGGACCTCGTATGGTCGTCACCGTGTTGGAGGAGATGCGGATACGGTCGCTCGGGGTCATCGACGACGCGGTCGTCGAGCTGTCACCCGGCTTCACGGCGGTGACCGGCGAGACCGGCGCGGGCAAGACCATGGTCGTCACCAGCCTGGGGCTGCTGCTCGGCGGGCGCGCCGATCCCGCCCTGGTGCGGATCGGCGCGAAGTCGGCGGTGGTCGAGGGGCGGATCACGCTTGCCCCGGGCGCGCCGGCGACGCTGCGCGCCGAGGAGGCGGGCGCGGAGCTCGACGATGGCGCGCTGCTCATCAGCAGGACCGTCTCGGCCGAGGGGCGCTCGCGCGCCCACCTCGGCGGACGCTCCGTGCCGGTGGGCATGCTGGGAGAGCTGGCGGACGACCTCGTCGCCGTGCACGGCCAGACCGACCAGCAGGGCCTGCTGCGCCCCGCACGCCAGCGCAAGGCCCTGGACCGGTACGCGGGGGACGCGGTCGGCGCCCCGCACGCCGCGTACGCCACCGCGTACCGCAGGCTGCGGGCCGTGGCGGCCGAGCTGGACGAACTCACGACCCGGGCCAGGGAGCGCGCGCAGGAGGCCGATCTGCTGCGCTTCGGGCTCACCGAGATCGCGGCCGTCGAACCCCTGGCGGGGGAGGACACCGAACTCGCGGCGGAGGCCGAACGGCTGGGCCACGCGGAGGCCCTCGCCTCGGCCGCCTCCCTCGCCCACGCGGCGCTCGCGGGCAACCCCGAGGACCCGGAGGGCGTCGACGCGACCACCCTCGTGGGGGGCGCGGGACGGGCCCTGGAGGCGGTGAAGGCTCACGATCCGGTGCTGGCCGGGCTGGCCGACCGGCTGGGGGAGATCGCGATCCTCCTGACGGACGTCGCGGGTGAACTCGCCGGATACGCGGACAACCTGGACGCCGATCCGCGCCGGCTGGCCGCCGTCGAGGAACGCCGCGCCGCGCTGACCGGGCTGACCAGGAAGTACGGCACGGACATCGACGCCGTACTGGCCTGGTCCGAGGAGAGCGCCGCGCGGCTGACCGAGCTGGAGGGCGACGACGAGCGGATCGGCGAGCTGACGGCCGAGCGGGACGCGCTGCGCGCCGAACTCTCCGGCCTCGCCCAGGCGCTCACCGACGCCCGTACGGAGGCGGCGGCACGCTTCGCGGAGGCCGTCACCGCGGAGCTGGCCTCCCTGGCCATGCCGCACGCGCGGGTCTCGTTCGACATCCGGCAGACCGAGTCGCCGGACGAGAGCGCGGGCGTCGACGTCGGCGGACGCTCCGTGGCCTACGGGCCGCACGGCGCCGACGAGGTCGAACTGCTGCTGGCCCCGCACCCCGGCGCCCAGCCCCGGCCGATCGCCAAGGGCGCGTCGGGCGGTGAGCTGTCGCGCGTGATGCTCGCCGTGGAGGTGGTCTTCGCCGGGTCCGACCCCGTACCGACGTATCTCTTCGACGAGGTCGACGCGGGCGTCGGCGGCAAGGCGGCGGTCGAGGTCGGCCGCAGGCTGGCGAAGCTCGCCCGGTCCGCGCAGGTGGTGGTGGTCACCCACCTCCCCCAGGTCGCGGCCTTCGCGGACCGGCAACTCCTGGTCGAGAAGACGGTCGACGGGTCGGTGACCAGCTCCGGGGTGACGATCCTGGAGGGCGAGGACCGGGTACGGGAGCTGTCGCGGATGCTCGCCGGCCAGGAGGACTCGGAAACGGCCCGCGCCCATGCGGAGGAACTGCTGGCCACGGCCCGTTCGGACGCCTAGGGGCGGGTGGCCGTCGGCACGGGCCGCTGGAGCGGGTCGTCGGAGCTGAC
>NZ_JBHURV010000003.1:322867-345256 GCF_042673865.1 Streptomyces sp. NPDC056987 | reverse complement strand
TCACGGAAACGGGCCGCTGGAGCGGGTCGTCGGAGCTGACTCACGGAAACGGGCCGCTGGAGCGGGTCGTCGGAGCTGACTCACGGAAACGGGCCGCTGGAGCGGGTCGTCGGAGCTGACTCACGGAAACGGGCCCTGCCGGGCGGATCCGGCAGGGCCCGTTTCCGTACAAGCCTCCCGGCCGGGACGCGTTCTAGGGTGAGCCGCATGGCCGCCAGGAAGAGCAGGACCGCCGCGTTCCTCACCGCGCTGGGTACCACCCGTGGCGTGTACGAAGTGCTCCGCTCCCGTGCGCCGGGGGAGCCCGCGCGCTGGCGGCGGAGCAACTACGCCGGGCGCACCGTCGACCTGTACGCCGGTCCCGCCACCGTCCTCGGAGCCGCCGCCGGGTCCGCGCCGGTCGGTGCGCGGGGCGCCGTCGCGCTGGCCGTCCTCGCCGCCGGTGCCTGCGGGGCGTACGACGACCGGGCCGGCGCGGGCGATCCGCGCCGGGGTTTCGCGGCGCACCTCGGCGCGTTGCGCCACGGTGAGGTGACCACCGGGGCGGTGAAGCTCCTCGGTATCGGGGCGGCGGCGCTCGCCGCGGGGGCGCTGCTCAAGGAGCGTCCGGTGGACCGGCTGCTGGCCGGTGTCGTGATCGCGGGCGGCGCGCACTGCGTCAACCTCCTCGACGTACGCCCCGGCAGGGCCTGCGTCGGAGTGCTCGCGCTCGGCGCCCCCGGCCTGCTGCGCGGGGGTACGGCGGGCGCCCTGGCCGCCGTACCCGTGGGCGCCGCCGCGGCGGTCGTCGGCGCCGACCTCGGGGAGCGGACGATGCTCGGCGACGCGGGCGCCCACGCGCTCGGCGCGGCCCTCGGCGCCGCCGTCGTCGCGGGCAACGGGCGGGCGGGGCTGGCCGTACACGCACTGGGAGTCATCGCCGGGACGGCGTACGGTGACAGGGTCGGCCGCCGGTGAGCGTGGCGCGGAACCGGGACGGCCGACCCGCGTCCTCACCCGTGTGAGTGATACCGGGCGCGGAGTTGAGGCGTCGGACACCGGAACGACGCCCGGGCGGTGCCGGAACGTGCGTACGGACTGGCATCCTTGACGCAGACCCTCACCGATCCAGGAGCCTTGCCCACGTGACACAACTGCGTACGGTCCAGGTGCTGGGCGGTGGCAGCGCGGGCAGCAGCGCGCACGTCCGATCGCTGGCGGCGGGGCTGGTCGCCCGGGGCGTGCGCGTGACCGTGTGCGCCCCCGCCGAACTCGACCGTGCCTATGATTTCAGCGGCGCGGGGGCGTACCACGTCCCCGTCGCCCGGCGCGGCGACCCGGCCTCGGTGGCGGCGCTCCGGGCGGCCTGCGCCGGAGCGGACGTGGTGCACGCGCACGGGCTGCACGCCGCCGTACGGACCGCGCTCGCGCTCGGCGGACTGCGGGTGCCGCTGGTCGTCACCTGGCACACCCGTACGGAGGCGGCGGGGCCCCGCGGCCGCCTGCTGCGGATGCTGGAACGGCGCGCGGTCAGGGCCGCCTCGGTGGTGCTCGGGGCGACCTCCGAACTGGTCGACGGGGCGCGTCGGCGGGGCGCGCGCGACGCCCGCCTCGCGCCCGTCGCGCTGCCCGCGCCCTGCCACCAGGCCGCGGGCGAGGAGAACAAGTCCCGCGCCGAACTCGGCGCGGTCGAGCGCCCGTTGCTGATGGCCGTCGGCAGCCTCGTACCGGACCAGGGGTACGACACGCTGCTCGACGCCGTGGCCGGCTGGCGCCACCTGGACCCCGCCCCGCTGCTCACCATCGCGGGCGAGGGCCGGGAACGCGCCAGGCTCCAGCGCCGGATCGAGGACGACGACCTGCCCGTACAGCTCATCGGCCGCAGAGACGACATCAGCGAACTCCTCGCGACGGCGGACGTCGCCGTGCTCGCCAGCCGCTGGGAGGCCCGCTCGGTGCTGGCCCAGGAGGCGCTGCGGCTCGGCGTGCCGCTGGTCGCGACGGCGGTGGGCGCCATCCCCGAACTCGTCGGCGACGCCGCCGAACTCGTCCCGTACGGCGACGCGCCGGCCCTGGCGGAGGCGGTGACGCGCCTGCTGGCCGACCCGGAGCGGCGGGACCGGCTCGCGACGGCGGGCCGGGCGCAGGCCGCCACCTGGCCGACGGAGGACGAGACGATCGCGCAGGTGCTGTCCGTGTACGACGAACTGACGGAGCGGGGACGCCCGTCACGCTGATCCCGCCAGGGCCTAGGGTGGGCAGCCGGAGTGAGCCCCGGTGAGCCGGAGCGGGCCGAGGGGAGAGCGTGTGGAGAGCCGCAGTGCCGCTGAGGGACCCGGTGGGACGGTGAGCAACACCGTCTCCGGGGACGCGGTGATCTCGGGGCCGCTGGTGCAGGCCGGATACATCGGTTCGATCACCTACCCGCCCCTGCCGCCCCCGGTGATTCCTCGCCAGCTTCCCGTCCCGCACAACGGTTTCGTCAACCGGGTCGATGAGCTGACCATCCTCAAGGGGGTGCTCGCCGCACCGGTGGGTGGCTGCGCCCAGGCGCTGGTGACCGGCCTGGGCGGGGTCGGCAAGACCGAGCTCGTGGCCCATTGGGCCAACGACCCCGAGGTGCAGGCCCGCTACCCGGGCGGACAGCTCTACGTCGACCTGGAGGACCTGCGGTACGGCGGCGCCGTCGACATCGGCGGTGTCCTCGGTATCCTGCTGCGCTCGCTCAACGTGGACGAGAGCCGCATTCCGCCCACCCTCGGGGAGCGGTCCGCGCTGTTCCGCTCCGCCACCGCGCAGCGGCCGGTGCTCGTCGTGGTCGACAACGTACGTACCGCCCACGAGGTCAGACCGCTGCTGCCCGGCGTCGGACTCGCCGTGGTGCTCAGCCGTACCCGGCCGGCGGCCCTGCTGCTCGACGGCGCGGTGGACGTTCCCGTCCCTCCGCTGGACAGCCGGGCCGGGGTCCGGCTCGTACGGCGCTGGCGGAGCACGGCGGCGGACGAGGCGGCGGCCGAACTGGTCTCCCTCTGCGCCGGACTGCCGCTCCTCATGCGCGCGGTCGGGGAGCGCCTGGTGGGGCAACCGCACAGGACACTGGAGGACGTGGTGCGCGAGCTGACGGACGGCACGGGGGCCGGGCACGGGCCCGAGGGCGGCGGGGCCGTGATGGACGCCGTCGTCGCGGGCTTCACCGGCCCCACCCGGGACCTCTACGACCTGCTCGGACTGCTCCCCGGTACCACCTTCACCGCGCCCCTCGCCCACGCGGCGGGCGCGGGGGAGGGGTTCGACGCCGCGCTCACCGACCTCCTCGCCGTACATCTCGTGGTCGCCACCGGCCCCCGGGGCCGCTACCGGATGCACGACGTGGTCCGCACGCACGCGCGGGCGCTCAGCAGCCGCCGGGAGGGCGCCGAGGAGCGCCGCCGCGCCGTGCTGCGCGGCGTCGTGGACTTCTACGTCGCCGCCGCGGCCCGCGCCGACCGGCTGATCCTCGGCAACCGGTGGCGCCTTCAGGAGAACCCCGCGGATCCCGGAGCCGCCGGCCCCGTACGGGACCCGCTCTTCACCACCTCCGCCGAGGCGGTGGACTGGCTGGACGACGAGCGGGACACGCTCCTCGCCGTGCTGCGCGCCGCGGACGGGGAACGCTGGTACGACGCCGTCTGGCGGCTCTGCGAGTCGCTGTGGGCGCTCTTCGAAAGCCGCAGGCACTATGCCGACTGGATCGACTCGCACCGGCTGGGGATCGAGGCGGCGGCCCGGGAGGGCCGCTTCGACGCCGAGGTCAGGATGCGCAACCAACTCGCCCGCGCCCACTACGGACTGGGCGAGTACGAGGAGGCCAGGGACCAACTGGCCCGTGCGGAGCCCCTTCTGGAGACGCTGGCCGACCCGCGCCTCTCCGGCGCCGTACGGGAGTCGCAGGGGCTGCTGCATCTCGCGGCCGGCGAACCGGACACCGCGGTCGAGCTGTTCCGCGGCGCGCTGGCGGCCAACGCGGGGGACCCGCACGGCATCGTCGTGCAGAGCTACCACCTGGGGCAGGCGCTGATCGCCGCCGGACGGAACCAGGAGGCGGCCGACGTTCTGGCGGGGGCCGCCGCGGCCGCGGCCGACACCGGGGACGACGGGATGCGGTCGAAGACCGGCATCCAGCTCGCCCGCGCCCAACGCGCCCTGGGAGACCCCGCGCTCGCCGTGCGGACGGTCACCGAGGCGGCGGTGTGGGCCGGACGGCACGGCCAGTACACCAAGCTCGACCAAGCGCTGGAACTCACGGCGGAGCTGGCCCGGGAGATCGGCGACGACCGGCTCGCACAGGAGAGCCTGGGCAAACTCCGCGAACTGCGCGCCGACATGGACCTGTCCCGGCGGCCCAATCCGGCCTGAGCCGCCCAATCCGGCCTGGGTGGCTCGGTCCGGCTTGAGTGGCTCGGTCCGGCCTGAGCGGCTCGGTCCGGCCTGAGCCGCCCGGCTTCTCCGCCAGCCGTCCCGTTCCGTGGCCGTGCCGTGCCCGTTCAGTACGATCACACTCGCATCCCTCTCCCCGCTCTGCACATGACCGCAGGACCGCAACCGTCCGGAGGTGGCCGTGTTCCCGCCGCGCAGGAACCGTGCCCGGCACGCCGGGACGCGCTGGGACACCTACGAGCCGCCCAAGGCCCAGGTCCTGGCCGTCGCCCGCACCCTGACCTCCGCGACCAGGCTGCGGGACGTGACCCGGCTGCTCCGTCCCGAGGACGGGATCGAGGTCTCGTACACCGTCAACCCCGGCTCCGCCTTCAGCGCGGGGCTGGCGGAGTACCTGGACGGGCTCGGCGTCACCGTCCTGAGCTGGCGCGAGGCCAGACGGCGGCGCTTCCACCTCGTCGTCGCCTGCGCCGTGCACCGCTCCATGTACCGCAGGGGCACCCCGCTCGTGGTGCTGCCGCACGGCGCGGGCTACAACCGGCTCGTCACCGAGTCCACCGGGGACACGTCCTCACCCGCCGGACTCTCGGCGCGCGAACTGACCCGGCGCGGCAAGGTCCTGCCGTCCTGCATCTGCGTCTCCCACGAGGACCAGATCGCCCGGCTCGCCGTCTCCTGCCCGCAGGCGGTGCCGTACGCCCTCGCCGTCGGCGACCAGTGCTTCGACCGGATCCGGGCCAGCGTGCCCCGGCGCGACATCTACCGGGAACGGCTCGGCGTCGTGGGCGGGCGGCGGCTCGTGGTCGTCCACTCGACCTGGAGCAGCCACTCCCTGCTCGGCCGCTGCCCCGACCTGCCGGAGCGGCTGCTCGCGGAGCTGCCCGCCGACGACTACGCGGTGGCGCTCGTCCTGCACCCCAACGTCTGGGCCCGCCACACCACCGACGGGGTCCTCGACCGGCTCGCCGGGGCGATGAACGCGGGGCTCCTGGTGATCCCTCCGCAGGAAGGCTGGCGGGCCACCGTGGTCGCCGGGGACTGGGTGATCGGCGACCACGGCTCCACGACCTTCTACAGCGCCGCCCTGCACCGGGTGACGCTGCTCGCCGCCACCGGGCTCGACGAGCTGGACCCGGCCTCTCCCGCGGCGGCCTTCGCCCGGCGGGCGCCCGCCCTCGACCCCGGCAGGCCCCTGCTCGACCAGCTGCTGAGCGCCGCGGACCGGCATGTCCCCGGCGAGCTGGACGACGTCTTCGCCCTCCAGCTCGGCGCCAGGGGCGAGGGCGCGGAACGCACCAGGCGCAAGCTCTACTCCTTCCTCGAACACCGGGGCGTGCGCCTTCCGCCGGTGACGGAGCAGCCGGATCCGGTCCCCGACCCCCGCCCCGTCGAGCACACCGTCTCCGCCGTGTACGACGTCGTCGGCGGCCGCCCGGCGGACGGGGCGGTGGAGCTGCGCCGCTGGCCGGTGATCCCCGGGCGGCACGGCACGGGGCGGGGCTTCTACGCGGCCCACGACCACGGCACGGACACCCGGTGGCGCGGATACGCCGAGGTCCTGGCGCGGACGACCGTGGAACCGGTGCAGACCCCGGCGCGCTGGGCGGCGGCGCGGTTCGCCGCGCTTCCCGCGCTGAACGTGGCGGTCGCCGCCCTCGGCAGCCGTACGGCCCTGGTGGCGCTGCGCGACGGGACCCTCCTGGAGGCGTCCTCGGCGCGGCCTTGGGGCGAGCACCACGCGCCCCTCGACCCGGTGCTGCTGGGCGCCGCGGTGAACGTCCTGCTGGCGGACGGGTGTGCCGTGAAGGAGATCGCCGAGGGCGTGACCGTCCGTACCGGAACCCGTGACGTACGGGTGGAGTTCACCACCCCGCAGTGACCGCCCGTCCGGGCGCGCTCACCCGCCCGGCGTGTGGCGGCGGGCCCGGAGCGCCAGGCTCAGGGCCAGTACCGCCTGCGGGTCGTCCAGGTCCGTGCCCAGCAGCTCGGAGATCCGGCCCAGCCGGTTGTAGAGCGTCTGCCGGTTGAGATGCAGCTCCCGCGCCGTCTCCGCCTTGCGCCCCGCGTGCGCCAGGAAGACCTCCAGCGTCGGCAGCAACGCGGGCCTGGACGACCGGTCGTGGGCGCGCAGCGGGCCGATCGCACGGTCCACGAAGGCCGCCAGGTCCGGGTGTTCCCGCAGCCGCCACAGCAGCAGATCGATGTCCAGGCGGCGGGCGTCGTACCACGGCAGGTCCGGCAGCCCGCTCGCCGCCGCGGCCGTCTCCGCCGCGTGCCGCAGGCTCGCGCTCGCCGCCGCCCAGCCTCCCGCGACGCCCACCACGACCACCGGCGGCCGGGCGCCGGGCCGCTCCACGCCCGCGCGCGCCACGCCCGCCCGCAGCGCCGCCGCGACCCGGTCGGCCACCGCTGTACGTTCGGACTCCGCCCGCAGCCCCAGCAGCAGCGGAACCCGGCCCTCCACAGGCCGTACGCCCAGCAGCACCGGCACGCCCACCGCGGACAGCTCCTCCAGCACCGCCCCGGCCAGCACCGCCCAGTTCCCCGCCGGCGGCAGCTCGGCGCCCGGGTCCCGGTCCGCCGCCCGGTCAGGACCCAGCCGCATCACCACCGGCAGCAACGGCCCGTCGCCCGGCCGGAAGCCCAGCACCCGCGCCCGCTCGGGCGCGTCCTCGGGGCGGATCCGGCCCTCCGCGAGATCGGTGAGGAAGTCACCGCGGCCGCGGGCCGCCAGCTCCTCCTCCTGGCGCGCCTGCATCAGCACGACGGCGAGGGTGCCGGCCGCGCGCTCGGCCGCCAGCCGGTGCACCGGCAGCGCCGCGGCCGACACGGCGGGGATCACCAGCCGGGCCCGCACCGCGCCCGTACCGTGGCCGCGCCCCGCGATGTCCACCAGCACCGCGCCCGCCGGCGGCCCCGCCGCCCGCGCCGCGCGCCGGCCGCGCAGCCCCGCCCACACGTCGAGCGGATCGGCCGCCGCCGGGGCGGCGCCCGGGGCCGCCGCGTACAGGAGCCGGCCCTCCGCGGTCTCCAGGAAGACCGGGTTGCCCGTGAAGTCCGCCAGGATCCGGAGCACCCGCTCGACCCCGCCGCCGTCCAGTACGGCCTCCGTGCACCGGCGGTGGACCTCCTCGGCCTGTCGCAGCAGCGCGTAGTGGCCGTTGACGATCTCGGTGTGGACCTCCTCGGTCACCGAGACGAACGGCACCTCGCGGTGGAGCTGCACCAGCGGCAGCCCGGCCGACCGCGCCGTGTCCACGAGCGCCGCCGGGAGCCGGTCGAACCGGGCGCCCAGCTCCACCACCAGGGCCGCGATGCCCCGATCGGCGAGCCTGCGGACGAAGGCGCGCTGCTCGGCGGGTCTGCTGCCGAGGCCGAGACCGGTCGTCAGCAGCAGCTCGCCGCCCTTGAGGAGCGAGGCGATGTTCGGTGCCTCGCCCGCGTGCACCCAGCGCACCGTACGGTCCAGCGCTTCCGCGCAGGCCACCACCTCCGGCAGCCCGCCCCGCAGTCCGGGCAGCTCAAGAGCGCGCCGTACGGTGATGCCGCCCTGAGTCTCCATGGGCCGGAGGCTACTGGACGGGGCGCGGGCGAGGACGTACAGACGTACAGACGTACGCGGCGGACCGGCGAGGACTCGGGCCCGGAGGCGGAAAGGGCCCTGACGCGGGAAGGGCCCGGACGGAGGCGGCGTACACCGTCCCGTCCGGGCCCCGCCCCCTGGCGGTCGGCCGTCAGCCGCCGTACGCGCCCGACGCCGTCAGCCGCAGCGCCGTGTCGATCAGCGGCACATGGCTGAACGCCTGCGGGAAGTTGCCCACCTGGCGCTGGAGCCGGGAGTCCCACTCCTCGGCCAGCAGCCCGAGATCGTTCCGCAGCGACAGCAGCTTCTCGAAGAGCTTGCGCGCCTCGTCGACCCGCCCGATCATCGCCAGGTCGTCGGCGAGCCAGAACGAACAGGCCAGGAACGCGCCCTCGTCGCCCTCCAGACCGTCGACCCCCGCGTCCTCACCCGACGTCGGGTAGCGCAGCACGAAACCGTCCTCCGTGGACAGCTCGCGCTGGATCGCCTCGATCGTGCCGATGACCCGCTTGTCGTCCGGCGGCAGGAAGCCCATCTGCGGGATGAGCAGCAGCGACGCGTCCAGCTCCTGGGAGCCGTACGACTGCGTGAAGGTGTTCCGCTCCTTGTCGTACCCCTTCTCGCAGACATCGCGGTGGATGTCGTCGCGCAGCTCGCGCCAGCGCTCCAGCGGCCCGTCCGCGTCGCCCGACTCGATCAGCTTGATCGTCCGGTCGACCGCGACCCATGCCATCACCTTCGAGTGCACGAAGTGCCGGCGCGGCCCGCGCACCTCCCAGATGCCCTCGTCCGGCTGGTCCCAGTGCTTCTCCAGGTAGCGGATCAGCTTGAGCTGGAGCACGGAGGCGTAGTCGTTGCGGGCCAGACCCGTCATGTGCGCGAGGTGCAGCGCCTCGGTGACCTCGCCGTACACGTCGAGCTGGAGCTGGTGCGCGGCGCCGTTGCCGACCCGGACCGGGCCGGAACGCTCGTACCCCGGCAGCCAGTCCAGCTCCGCCTCGCCGAGCTCACGCTCGCCCGCGATGCCGTACATGATCTGGAGGTTCTCCGGATCGCCCGCCACGGCGCGCAGCAGCCACTCGCGCCAGGCGCGGGCCTCCTCGCGGTAGCCGGTGCGCAGCAGGGACGAGAGCGTGATCGCGGCGTCGCGCAGCCAGGTGTAGCGGTAGTCCCAGTTGCGGCTGCCGCCGATCTCCTCGGGCAGCGAGGTCGTCGGCGCGGCCACGATGCCGCCGGTCGGCGCGTACGTCAGCGCCTTGAGCGTGATCAGCGAACGGATCACGGCTTCCCGGTAGGGGCCGTGGTACGTGCAGTGCTCGACCCACTCGCGCCAGAACTCGGAGGTCGCCTCCAGGGAGCCCTCCGGGTCCGGCAGCGCCGGCGGCTGCCGGTGCGAGGGCTGCCAGCTGATCGTGAACGAGATCCGGTCACCGGGTGCCACGGTGAAGTCGGAGTACGTCGTCAGGTCCTTGCCGTGGGTCTCCGCCTCGGTGTCCAGCCAGACCGAGTCGGGTCCCGCGACCGCGACCGTACGGTTGTCCACCTTGTGCACCCACGGCACGACGCGTCCGTAGCTGAAGCGCATCCGCAGCGCGGAGCGCATCGGCACCCGGCCGCTGACGCCCTCGACGATCCGGATGACCTGAGGAGCGCCGTCACGCGGCGGCATGAAGTCGGTCACTCTCACGGTGCCGCGCGGGGTGTCCCACTCCGACTCCAGGATCAGGGAGTCTCCGCGATAGCGGCGCCGCGTGGCCCGCGGCGGTACGGAGCCCGCGGGGTGCGCGGGTCCCAGTCGCCAGAAACCGTGCTCGTCGGTTCCCAGCAGAGCCGCGAACACGGCATGCGAGTCGAAGCGGGGCAGGCACAGCCAGTCGACTGTGCCGTCCCGGCAGACCAGGGCAGCGGTCTGCATATCTCCGATGAGTGCGTAATCCTCGATGCGCCCGGCCACGTGCATCTCCAGTCGAACGGCCACGTCCGCCCCGCGGGGCGCTTACTGCGGTCAAGGGTCGTTGACGAGCTGGTTTTCCGGGAAATCGGGCGGGGGTGGTGCCGTTTGCCGGCCGTACTCGGCAGCGAATGTTTGAGCAGGATACGACGCACCCGAGGGTTCCGCGTCACGCTCTGAAGAAGAGCGGTCCGCCGAACGAGTGGGTCTGAGGGGACGTGGGGGAAAAAGTGTGACGAGGGGGAAAGGAGGGGCACCTCCGGGTGTCGCGTGGCCGGAAGCGGCCTCCCGATGTCGCTGTTACCCTGGTAGCCCGTGGACCGGTGGACTCCCTGCACAGCACAGAGACCCCGAAACCGCAGCGACGGCAGTCCCCTCACCTCTCGGCAGGGACTCCGGCACGCACACCGAACCGCGACCACGGGAGCCCCCTCTTGGCCATGCCGACACGATCCTCGACAGCCTCGACGACCAAGCACATCTTCGTCACCGGGGGTGTCGCCTCCTCCCTCGGCAAGGGCCTGACCGCCTCCAGCCTGGGCGCGCTGCTCAAGGCGCGTGGTCTGCGGGTCACGATGCAGAAGCTCGACCCGTACCTGAACGTCGACCCCGGCACGATGAACCCGTTCCAGCACGGTGAGGTGTTCGTCACGAACGACGGCGCAGAGACCGACCTGGACATCGGCCACTACGAGCGCTTCCTCGACGTGGACCTCGACGGCTCTGCCAATGTCACCACCGGACAGGTCTATTCGCAGGTCATCGCGAAGGAGCGGCGCGGCGAGTACCTGGGCGACACGGTCCAGGTCATCCCGCACATCACCAACGAGATCAAGCACCGCATCCGGCGGATGGCGGCCGGAGAGGTCGACGTCGTCATCACGGAGGTGGGCGGCACGGTCGGCGACATCGAGTCGCTGCCGTTCCTGGAGACCGTCCGCCAGGTCCGCCACGAGGTGGGCCGCGACAACGTCTTCGTCGTGCACATCTCGCTGCTGCCGTACATCGGCCCGTCCGGCGAGCTGAAGACCAAGCCGACCCAGCACTCGGTGGCCGCCCTGCGGAACATCGGTATCCAGCCGGACGCGATCGTGCTGCGCGCCGACCGTGACGTGCCGCTCTCCATCAAGCGCAAGATCTCGCTGATGTGCGACGTGGACGAGGCGGCCGTGGTGGCCTGCGTGGACGCGAAGTCGATCTACGACATCCCCAAGGTGCTGCACACCGAGGGCCTGGACGCCTATGTCGTACGCAAGCTGGACCTGCCCTTCCGCGATGTGGACTGGACGGTCTGGGACGATCTGCTGGACCGCGTCCACAACCCCGACCACGAGGTCACCATCGCCCTGGTCGGCAAGTACATCGACCTCCCGGACGCGTACCTCTCCGTCACGGAGGCCATCCGCGCGGGCGGTTTCGCCAACAAGGCGCGCGTCACCGTGAAGTGGGTCACGTCGGACGACTGCAAGACGCCGGCCGACGCCGCGAAGCAGCTCGCGGACGTCGACGGCATCCTGATCCCCGGCGGTTTCGGCGAGCGCGGCGTGACCGGCAAGGTCGGCGCGATCCAGTACGCCCGCGAGCACAAGGTGCCGCTGCTCGGCATCTGCCTCGGCCTCCAGTGCATCGTCATCGACGCGGCGCGCAACCTCGCGGGCATCGCCGAGGCCAACTCCACCGAGTTCGACTCCGGCACCGCGCACCCGGTGATCTCCACGATGGAGGAGCAGCTCGCGTACGTGGAGGGCGCGGGGGACCTGGGCGGCACGATGCGGCTCGGCCTCTACCCGGCGAAGCTCGCCGAGGGCTCGATCGTCCGCGAGGTGTACGAGGACCAGCCGTACGTGGAGGAGCGCCACCGCCACCGCTACGAGGTCAACAACTCGTACCGCGCGGAGCTGGAGAAGAAGGCCGGTCTCGTCTTCTCGGGCACGTCCCCCGACAACAAGCTCGTCGAGTACGTCGAGTACCCGCGCGCCACGCACCCCTACCTGGTCGCCACGCAGGCCCACCCGGAGCTGCGGTCCCGGCCGACGCGTCCGCACCCGCTCTTCGCGGGGCTGGTGAAGGCGGCGGTCGAGCGCCGTGAAGGCCTGCGTCAGGAGGCGGGCGAGCCGGTGGCCGCGCGGTCGTAGGGCGCGTCGCAGGCGATACGGTGGGAGCCGGGGTACGGGCCGCGTTCTGCGGGGCCCCTGCCTCGGTTTCCGCTTGTGTACCACCGTGGGAGGACGCTGCCATGACCGTCAAGGACACCCCTGAGGAGTGGCGGGTCACCGCGACCACGACGCCCTTCCGCGGCAACAAGACCAGCGTCCGCACGGATGATGTGGTCATGCCCGACGGCACGGTCGTGAAGCGGGACTACCAGGTCCACCCCGGGTCCGTCGCGATCCTCGCCCTCGACGACGCGGGCCGGGTCCTGGTCCTGCGCCAGTACCGCCACCCCGTACGCCAGAAGCTCTGGGAGATCCCGGCCGGCCTGCTCGACGTGCCGGGGGAGAACCCGCTGCACGCGGCGCAGCGTGAGCTGTACGAGGAGGCGCACGTCAAGGCCGAGGACTGGCGGGTGCTCGCGGACGTCTACACGACGCCGGGCGGCTGCGACGAGGCGGTACGGGTCTTCCTCGCCCGGGAGCTGTCGGAGGCGGAGGGCGAGCGCTTCCAGGTCTCCGAGGAGGAGGCGGACATGGAGCTGGCCCGGGTGGAGCTGGCCGAGCTGGTACGGGGCGTGCTCGGCGGCGAACTGCACAACACCTGCCTCGCGGTGGGCGTCCTGTCGCTCACCGCCGCGCTGGCGGGGGACGGCGTGGAGGCGCTGCGGCCGGCGGAGGCGCCGTGGCCGGCACGGCCGTTCGCGGCCTGACCGATTGACTGACTGCCGGTCGTCGATCGTCCTACTGATACATCCTCTGATCTGAAGAAATGCTGATCCGATCGAGGGATGTACCGGCCACGCTCTCCCGATCCCGTCGCAGAGAGTGAACTAGGCTCGAACCGTCCGTGCGGAGATCCGCCGGGCTCGGATCGTGCGCAGGCGGACGGGAGCGTGGCCCGTGACGGATCAGGCGGTGGACGTGAGCGGCCCCGGCCGTGCGCGAGCGAGGAAGCCCCAGGAACCGGGGAAGACCGCCGCCGGGCCGACGGAATCCGAGGCACCGCCGAAGAAGCGCCGCGGCCGGGCCACATCCGCCGCGAAGAAGAAAGGTACGGCCCGGGTGAGCACCCCGGAGGGTCCCGAAGACGCGACGGACGGCGCGAGCGGTACGGAGGGCGACGGCTCCGCCCCGCGCCCGGCCGCCAGGACGCCCAGGACCACCCGCCCCCGGCGGAAGCCCGCCGCACCGAAGGCCGACCAGGACCACGATCACGACCACCCCGAACCGCGGGCGGCCGAACCCGAGCCGGAGCGTCCCGAACCGCTCGCGCCTGCGGAGCCTGCCGCGCCTCGGCCGGAGCCCGAGGCCGAAGCGCGGGCCGAGGCCCGCCCCGAAGCCGAAGCCGAGCCGGAGCCGGAGGGCTCAGAGCCGGTGCTGTCCGCCGGGTCCGGGCCCGGGCCGGAGGCGGAAGCCGAAGCGGAGCGTGCCGAGCCGGTCGTGCCTGCCGCGTCTGCCGCGTCCGACGCGCCTCGGCCGGAGCCGGAAGCCGAAGCCGAGCCGGAGCATCTCGGACCGGTGGCGCCTGCCGTGTCCGGGCCGGAGTCCGTGGCCGGAGTACCGGCGCAGGCCCGCCCCGAAGCCGAAGCCGAAGCCGAAGCGGAAGTCGAAGCGGAAGCGAAAGCCGGGCCTGTTGAGCCGACCGTGCCGGCTTCGGACCAGGACCAGGACCAGGACCCGGGCCCGGCCGGGGGTGAGCGCGTGCCGGGGGCCGTCGGCGGGGCGGGAGTTGTGGAGGGGCCGCCGGAGGGGGAACGTGCCGGGGCCGGCGGGGAGTTCTTCGGGCGGCTGCGCGAACTCAAGTCACTGCACGCGGACATCGAGGACGCCGGGCTCAACACGATCTCCGGCCGGAAGGAACCCCGCGCGCGGGTGCTGCTGATCGCCGGGCGCCCCGGGTCCGGGCGCACCTCGCTCGCGCGGGAGCTGGCCCGGCAGTTGCGGGACCGGTATCCCGACGGGATCGTACGGACCAGGCTCACCGAGTCCGGCGGCGCGCGGGTGCCCACCGAGCGGACCGCCCGCGAGATCCTCGGCGCGTTCGGCGTGGCCACGCCGCCCGGCGCGGGGGAGGACGAGCTGTCCGAAATGGTGCGCGAGGCGCTGGGTGTCCGCCGGGTGCTGCTGCTCCTCGACGACGCCGCCGACGCCGGACAGGTCGACCCGCTCGTGCCCGACAACCCGGACTGCCTGGTCGTCGCCGTCTCGCGGGGGCCGCTCACCGGAATCCCCGACGTGCGCCCCTGCACCCTCGGCGGGATGGACACCAAGGCCGCCATCGAACTGCTCACGCGGTTCACCGGCGCCGTACGGATCACCGTGGATCCGCAGGCCGCGGAGTCCCTCGCGGAGGAGTGCGGCGGTCAGCCCGCCGCGCTCGTGCTGGCCGGCGGCTGGCTCGCGGCGCGCCCCATGGCGTCGGTCGCCGATGTGTCCAAGCGGCTGCGCGCCCTGCCGCCGGACCCCGAGTGGCCCGTCGGGATCCGCCCGCTCGCCCGCGCCTTCCGGCTCGTGTACGAAAGCCTGCCGCAGCCCGCCGCCCGGATGCTCCGGCTGCTCGCCCTCGCGCCCGCCGGGATCGCCGACGCGCACACCGCCTCGGCGCTGGCCGGCTGCTCCATGCCGGACGCCGCCGCCCTGCTGGACGACTTCGCCGTACGGGGGCTGCTCCGCACCGCCGATGACCGCACCGCCGACGGCCGGAGCGCGCGGGGGGCCGAGCGGCCGTACCGGTCCGACCCGGAGCGGGCCCCCCTCGATCAGTACGTCCTCCCCGGCTGCCTCGTCCCGATGCTGCGTGTCCGGCTGGCCGAGGACCGCCCCGCCGAGGTGCAGCTCGCCCGCGCGCGGATGCTGGAGCGGACCGTACGGCTGCTCCAGTCCTGCCGTGCCGTCACCGACCCCGAGGGCTCCCCGGCCCGCAAGCGGCTCGCCGGGCTGCCGCGCGCGCTGCGCTTCCCGCACGCCGAGGCCGCGGCCGGGTGGCTGTACTCCCGGCAGCCCGCCCTGCTGGCCGCCGCGCGCCTCGCGGTCGCCGACGGGGAGCTCGACACCCTGGCCCGCCGACTGGTCGCGGCCCTGGTCCGCGCGCTCGCCGCGCACCGGGGCACGGAGGCCGCGGCTCCCGAGCTGTACGGGCTCCACCAGCTCGTCCTCGACATCGCGGAGCGGCACGAGCTGTACCGGGAGCAGGCCGCGGCCCTGCTGAACATCGGCGATCTGGACGCCAGGACCGGCCGTACCCACGACGCGCTCGCCCGCTACCGCGCCGCGCTGGACGCCGGGCGGGCCGCGGGCGACCTGTACGCCACCGGCCGTGCCATGGAATCACTGGGCGGCGCCCACCAGGACCTGCGGGACTGGCAGCGGGCCGCCGACTGGTACGGGCGGGCCCTCTCCCAGCGGCTGAGCCGGGGTGAGCGGGCCGACGAGGCGCGTCTGTACGGCCGCCTCGGCACCGTCCACACGTACGCGGGCCGGTACGGCGAGGCCCTGCGCCACTGGCGCGCCGCCACCGCGATCCACCGCAGGCTGGGCGATCTGCCGGGTCAGGCGCGGTCGCTGAGCGAGGCGGCCCGGGTCCAGGAGTACGCGGGCCGGCCGCAGGAGTCGCTGCGTACCTGCCAGGAAGCGGTCGAGTGGGCGCGGCTCGCCGGGGACCTGCGGCTCCAGGCGGCGCTCCAGCTCCGGGTGGCGGACACGCTGGACCGGCTCGGGGATCCGGCGGCGGCCCGGCTGCACCGTGCCACCGCGGAACGCCTTCTCCTGGAAACGGAAGGAAACACCTGCGAAATCCGTAGCCCTGCCGTCGAGGACTGATGCTTTGTAAGGCTAGACAGCAGGAAATCCTTCATTAGACTGGCTTTGCCGCATTCGTCAGCGGTGCCTTCCCGTGTGCCACGCGTGCCCGGGTATGTATGGGATTGCGTCCGGAGTCTCCGCGGAATCCCCCGAGCCAAGGACCGTGATCTGCCGTGTTGGTCGGTATCCCCCGCGAGGTCAAGAACAACGAGTTCCGGGTGGCCATCACACCCGCCGGTGTGCACGAGCTGGTGCGCCAGGGACATCAGGTCGTCGTCGAACAGGACGCCGGTACCGGCTCCTCGATCACCGATGGCGAGTACACCGCCGCCGGCGCCCGGATCCTGCCCACCGCCGACGAGGTCTGGGCCACCGCCGACCTGCTGCTGAAGGTGAAGGAGCCGGTCGCCGAGGAGTACCACCGGCTGCGCAAGGACCAGACGCTCTTCACCTACCTGCACCTGGCCGCGTCCCGTGCCTGCACCGACGCCCTGCTGGAGTCCGGCACCACCGCCATCGCCTACGAGACGGTCGAGACCGCGAACCGCGCGCTGCCGCTGCTCGCCCCGATGTCCGAGGTCGCGGGGCGGCTGGCGCCGCAGGTCGGCGCGTACCACCTGATGCGTTCGGCCGGCGGGCGCGGTGTGCTGCCGGGCGGTGTGCCCGGTACGGCGGCGGGCCGCGCCGTGGTTATCGGCGGTGGCGTCTCCGGCTGGAACGCCACCCAGATCGCCGTCGGCATGGGCTTCCACGTGACCCTGCTCGACCGGGACATCAACAAGCTGCGCGAGGCCGACCGGATCTTCGGCAGCAAGGTCCGGACCATCGTCTCCAACGCCTTCGAACTGGAGAAGGCGGTCACCGAGGCGGACCTCGTGATCGGGGCTGTCCTGATCCCCGGCGCGAAGGCGCCGAAGCTCGTCACCAACGCGCTCGTCGCCCGGATGAAGCCCGGAAGTGTACTTGTCGACATTGCGATTGATCAGGGCGGCTGCTTCGAGGACTCACGCCCCACCACCCATGCCGAGCCGACCTTCCAGGTGCACGACTCGGTCTTCTACTGCGTGGCCAACATGCCGGGCGCCGTGCCGCACACCTCGACGTACGCCCTGACCAACGCCACTCTGCCGTACATCGTGGAACTGGCGAACCACGGCTGGGCCGGCGCGCTGCGCCGTGACCCGGCGCTCGCCAAGGGGCTCAACACCCATGACGGCCAGGTGGTTTACCGCGAGGTGGCGGAGGCCCACGGTCTGGATCACGCCGAATTGGGGACAGTTCTCGCCTGAGATGTCAACGTGCGTCGTCAACGTCACGCCGACGGCCGGATCTTGCCCAGCGAGGTCCGGCCGTAGGTGTTCCCGCGGAGTGTGCCGCGTCCGGCCAACTCGCCTCGAACGTAACAATTTCAACCGTTTCGCAGGGCGGCGAAACCTCGCCGCCCTGCCTTGGTGAGAGGGTTGTGCGCCCTTGACAGAGGGATGTTCGGTTGCCGACACATCGGGTCCGGTCCGGCGGATTGTGTTGCTGCGGAGTGGTGACACGCCATAGAGTCGCCAATCGTCGGCATGGTGCCACGCTGACCTATCGATAAGTTTCCTGGTCCCGTCCAAGGAGGTAAGACGACTTGTGAATGAGTCGACATTTACTCCCGGGGGTGGTCAACCAGGAATGCCGGTGAGGGGCTATGGCCCGTCGTCCGGGTTCGAGGCTGTCGGCTCCGTAGCTGTCCGCACCTTCGCCACCCACCAGCACATGACGACAGCCCACCAGATGATGGACGGCCAACACGTGAACGCCATGGCCGGCAACGAGGGTGGCCGAGAGTCCACTTCGTTCGCCGACTTCGACGAAGCGCCCGAGGGGCACTTCTACGACCCTGACGCCGAATACGAGCCGGACCCCGAATACGCGGCCACCCTCGCCCCCGACGCTGCCCGCCAGCGCCGCGAGCGGATCGGCCCGACCGGGCGCCCGCTGCCGTACTTCCCGATCCCCGGCCCGCTCACCGACCACGGCCCCGCGAAGATCATCGCGATGTGCAACCAGAAGGGCGGCGTCGGCAAGACCACGTCGACCATCAACCTGGGCGCCGCCCTCGCGGAGTACGGCCGGCGTGTGCTGCTCGTCGACTTCGACCCGCAGGGAGCCCTGTCGGTCGGGCTCGGTGTGAATCCGATGGAGCTCGACCTCACCGTCTACAACCTGCTCATGGAGCGGGGCATGGCGGCCGACGAGGTGCTGCTGAAGACCGCCGTGCCCAACATGGACCTGCTGCCGAGCAACATCGACCTCTCGGCCGCCGAGGTGCAGCTCGTGAGCGAGGTCGCGCGCGAGTCCACACTCCAGCGCGCGCTCAAGCCCCTGATGCTCGACTACGACTACATCGTGATCGACTGCCAGCCCTCGCTCGGTCTGCTGACCGTGAACGCGCTGACGGCTGCTCACAAGGTGATCGTGCCGCTGGAGTGCGAGTTCTTCGCGCTGCGCGGGGTCGCGCTGCTCACGG
Source organism: Streptomyces sp. NPDC056987 (assembly GCF_042673865.1). NCBI lineage: Bacteria > Bacillati > Actinomycetota > Actinomycetes > Kitasatosporales > Streptomycetaceae > Streptomyces > Streptomyces sp. NPDC056987. Next base: position 326,864 of record NZ_JBHURV010000003.1, on the reverse strand, counting down.
AGACCATCGAGAAGGTCCAGGAGCGGCTCAACCCGGAGCTGGAGCTCGACGGCATCCTCGCCACCATGTACGACTCGCGCACGGTGCACAGCCGTGAGGTGCTCGCGCGCGTCGTGGAGGCGTTCGACAATCACGTCTACCACACCGTGATCGGACGCACCGTGCGCTTCCCGGAGACCACCGTCGCCGGTGAACCCATCACCACGTACGCCTCGAACTCCGTCGGAGCCGCCGCCTATCGCCAGCTTGCCAGGGAGGTGCTCGCCCGGTGTCACGCCGAGTGAGTCTGCCCGGCGCCGACGAACTGTTCCGTACGACCGGAGGCATGGCGCTGACGTCGTCGTCCCCGGCGGCGCAGCGGCGGGGCGCGAACGGCGAACCGCGGGTGCCCGCGCCGGCCGGGGAGAGTGATCCCGCCGGCGACCAGGCGGGCCCGGACGGGTCCGGGGCGGCGTCCGGGGCGGCGGAGGAGCACTCCGGGCCGGACGCGGAGCCCGCCCCGGCCCAGCCGGCGCGCAGCCGCACCGCCGACGCGGAGCAGGCCGCGACCGCCGTGCAGGCCCGCAGGCCGCAGGAGGGCGGGCCCGCGGGGCCGGGCCCCGGCGGCGGTACGGGGCCGGGAACGGGGACGCAGGGCGCGCAGAACGCACAGCAGGGCGGGCAGCAGCGCCGGCAGCGGCGCGGCGCCAACCGGCGCCCCAGCGGGCGTGAACGGCACGACGAGAAGATCACCGTCTATGTCTCGGCCGAGGAACTGATGGACCTCGAACACGCCCGGCTGGTGCTGCGCGGCGAGCACGGACTCGCCGTGGACCGCGGGCGGATCGTCCGCGAGGCGGTCGCGGTCGTCCTCGCCGACCTCGAATCGCGCGGCGACGCGAGCATCCTCGTACGGCGGCTGCGCGGGCGCTGACGGTAGCCTGCGCGGGCCGCCCCACCGCTCACCGCCCCGCCGCCCCCGCCGCTCCCAGGACCGCGATGCCCCCGCCGCCCGACCCCGCCCGTCCGCCGCGCCGCCCGCTGGGCCGAGGCCCCGGCACCCCGGCGCCCGTCGTCCCCGGCCCCGAGTGGGTCGAAGCGGTTGAGCCGGTCGAGCCCGTCGAGCCGGTCGAGACTGTTGAGACTGTTGAGGTCCCCGAGGTACCTGAGGTCTCCGCTGTCTCCGAGGCCGCCGAGGGCGGCGGCGGGCACGACGGCGGCGGGGACGAGCGGCGGTTCACCGTGCGGCTCGCCAACTTCGAGGGCCCCTTCGACCTGCTGCTCCAGCTCATCTCGAAGCACCGCATGGACGTGACCGAGGTCGCGCTCTCCCAGGTCACCGACGAGTTCATGGCCCATCTGCGAGCGATGGGCCCCGAGGGCGACCTCGACCAGACCACCGGGTTCCTGGTGGTCGCCGCGACCCTGCTCGACCTGAAGGCCGCCCGGTTGCTGCCCGCCGCCGAGATCGAGGACGAGGCGGATCTCGCGCTCCTGGAGGCGCGCGACCTGCTCTTCGCGCGGCTGCTCCAGTACCGCGCGTACAAGCGGGTCGCGGAGATCTTCGGCGAGCGGCTGGAGACCGAGGGCCGGCGCCACCCCCGTACGGTCGGACTGGAGCCGCACCACGCGGAACTGCTGCCCGAGGTCGTCATCAGCGTCGGGGCCGAGGGGTTCGCCCGGCTCGCGGTGAAGGCGATGCAGCCGAAACCGAGGCCCCGGGTGTACGTGGACCACATCCACGCGCCGCTCGTCTCCGTCCGGGAACAGGCCGGGATCGTCGTCGCCCTGCTGCGCGAGCGCGGCGGGATGAGCTTCCGGGAGCTGACCGCGGACGCCGAGGGCGCCGACGGCACCCTTACCGTCGTGGCACGCTTCCTGGCCCTCCTGGACCTGTACCGGGAGCGCGTCGTCGCCCTGGAGCAGGACGAGGCGCTGGGGCCGCTCATGGTCCGCTGGACAGGCGGAGACGACGACAGTGAGGAGACGGTGTGAGTGCGCAACAGCCGCCGGGTACGGTCGCGGACCTGGAGCTCAAGCCCGCCCTGGAGGCGGTCCTCATGGTCGTCGACGAGCCCGCCACCGAGGAGCATCTCGCCAAGGTCCTCGACCGCCCCCGCGGCGCCGTCGCGGACGCGCTGCGCGCGCTGGCCGACGAGTACACCGTCCAGGGCCGCGGCTTCGAGCTGCGGCTGGTCGCCGGCGGCTGGCGCTTCTACACGCGGCCCGAGTACGCCGAGGCGGTCGAGGGCTTCGTACTCGACGGGCAGCACGCCCGGCTGACCCAGGCCGCGCTGGAGACCCTGGCGGTCGTCGCGTACCGCCAGCCGGTGAGCCGTTCGCGGGTCTCCGCCGTACGCGGAGTGAACTGTGACGGTGTCATGCGCACCCTCCTCCAGCGCGGGCTGGTGGAGGAGGCGGGCGCGGAACCCGAAACAGGTGCGATCCTGTACAGGACGACGAACTACTTTTTGGAGCGGATGGGCCTGCGCGGCCTGGACGAGCTGCCGGAGCTCGCGCCCTTCCTCCCCGAGGCGGAGGCGGTCGAGGCCGAGAGCCAGGAAGGCGTCCCGTCGTTCGATCCGGACGCGCCTGACGCCCCGGAAACCCACGCAGACGACAAGACGGAACTTTGATGCGAAGCAACGGCAGGAACAGCGGCGGCTCCGACCGGAACAGCGGAGGCGGGCGCGGCGGCGGCCGGGACGACCGGGACGACCGGGACAACCGGGGGGCGGCCGGGCGCGACGACAGGCCCAAGCGGCCGTCCCGCCCGCGGCCCGAGGAGCGCCGTTACGACGTCGGCCGCACGGGTCCCACCGGCGGTTCCGGCGCGTCCGGCGCCCCCGGCGGCGCCCGCCGTTCCGGTGGCGAGGGCGGCGGCAGTGGTTCCGGGGGGCCCGGCGGCGGCACGCGCCAGGGCGGCGGCGCCCGCGGCGCGGCGGCCAGGGGCGGCGCCAAGGGCGGCCCCAAGCCGGCGCAGGGCGGCGCACGGGGCGGCAAGGGCGGCCCCCGGCGGGGCGCACCGTCCCGCCCCCGTGAGCTGGACGCCAAGATCGAGCAGCGCAACCGCGACCGGTACGCGGGCAAGCCGGCCATCACGACGCCCAGGACCAATCCGGGCGCCGAGCAGGAGGGCGAGCGGCTGCAGAAGGTCCTCGCCCGCGCCGGCATGGGCTCGCGCCGCGCCTGCGAGGAGCTGATCGAGCAGGCCCGTGTCGAGGTCAACGGCGAGATCGTCCTCGAACAGGGCATGCGGGTCGACCCGGAGCGGGACGAGATCAAGGTCGACGGGCTGACCGTCGCCACCCAGTCGTACCTCTTCTTCGCGCTGAACAAGCCGGCCGGAGTCGTCTCCACGATGGGCGACCCCGACGGCCGGCAGAACCTCGGCGACTACGTCACCAACCGTGAGACCCGGCTCTTCCACGTCGGCCGGCTCGACACGGAGACCGAGGGCATCATCCTGCTCACCAACCACGGCGAGCTGGCCCACCGGCTGACGCACCCCAAGTACGGCGTCAAGAAGATCTACCTCGCCGCGATCCAGGGCCCGCTCCCGCGCGATCTGGGCAAGCGGCTCAAGGACGGCATCCAGCTGGAGGACGGCTACGCCAAGGCCGACCACTTCCGCGTCGTCGAGAACACCGGCAAGAACTACCTCGTGGAGGTCACCCTCCACGAGGGGCGCAAGCACATCGTCCGCCGGATGCTCGCGGAGGCCGGATTCCCGGTCGACCGTCTCGTCCGTACGTCCTTCGGCCCGATCCCGCTCGGCGATCAGAAGTCCGGCTGGCTGCGCCGCCTCACCAACACCGAGGTCGGCATGCTGATGAAGGAAGTCGGCCTCTGAGCCGTCCGAGACGGACAAGACTCTGTGACCACCGGTGGCCCTGACACCGGTGGTACGGAAGAGAAGCCCGCGGCCCCCCAGGCCGCGGGGGTGGGCCAAGGGGCCCGGGGGTGTGTATTGTGGCGGGGGGCCCCCCCCCGTTATATTAAAAAAAAAAAATAAAGA